>NZ_CP027237.1 GCF_002999235.1 Actinomyces sp. oral taxon 897
TAGGCGGTGGCCCAGGGGGGGAGGAGCGCACCGGGCACGACCCGGTGGACCGACTCGCCGCACCTTGCCAGGGGCCGGGCAGGGCCCCGGCGTGGCAGGTGCAGGCGAGTCGGTCCACCCGCGGTCGCTCCCGGGCTGGCTCGCTACCCCCCTGGCCACCGCCTACGACGTTGCCCTGCTGGATCTCGACGGCGTCTGCTTCGCCGGCGACGCCAGGGTCCCCTACGCCGCCCAGGGCGTCGGCGGGGCCCGGGCCGCGGGCATGCGCCTGTCCTTCGTCACCAACAACGCCTCCCGGGCGCCCGCGCAGGTCGTGGCCAAACTGGGGGCCCACGACATTGAGGGCCACCCGGAGGAGGTCTTCACCGCCGCCATGGACGCCGCCGCCATGCTGCGCGAGCACCTGCCAGCTGGCTCCCTGGTCCTGGTGGTGGGAGGGGACGGGGTCCGCCAGGCCCTCCTGGACGAGGGCTTCCGGGTCACCAGCACCTCCGACGACGACCCCGCCGCCGTCGTCCAGGGCTGGGACCCCTGCGTGGACTGGGCGCTCCTGTCCGAGGGCCTGTACGCCATTACCAAGGGGGCCCTGCACGTGGCCACCAACCTCGACGCCACCCTGCCCACGGAGAAGGGCTTCGCCCTGGGCAACGGGAGCCTCGTGGCAGCCATTGCCAACGCCTCGGGCCGTACCCCGCTGGCCGGTGGCAAGCCCTACCCGGGCATCTACGAGCGCGCCCTGGCCCGCGCCGGAGGGGTACGGCCCGTGGCCGTGGGCGACCGCCTCAACACCGACCACGTGGGGGCCCGCGCCGCCTCCATCCCCGGCCTCCACGTCCTGACCGGGGTGTCCACCGCCCGTGACGTCGTCCTGGCCCCGCCCGCCGAGCGCCCCGCCTTCCTGCACACCGACCTGCGCGGTCTCCTCCAGCCCCACCCCGAGCCGGTGCGCGTGGTCGTGGACGGTGACACGTGGTGGCAGGTCGGCCAGGAGCTGGCCCGCGTGGAGGCCGACCACCTGGTTCTGGCCCGTGCCCCGCGTCCCGGGGCCCGCCAGGACCTGACCGGGGCCGCCGCCACCCTGACCCTGGACGCCTACCGGGCCGCCGCCAGCGCCGCCTGGGCCCACGCGGACGAGGCGGGGCAGGAGGCCCTGAGCGTGCCCGAGCTGACGGTGGGCCCCCCAGGACCATGACCTCCGACGCCCTCCTACCACTCCGGGACCAGGTGGCCGCCCACCCGGTCCCGGGCCCGCTCCCACCCCGGATCCTGCAGGCGCGTGAGGGCGTGGAGGCCGCCGCGGGCCTGCCCCTGGCCAAACGGGCCGCCGCCCTCCAGGAGGTCCGTGCCATGCTGGAGGCCGCCCTGCAGGCGGACTGAGCCGCTGCACGTACACGCTCAAGGCCGGGCGCCGCCCGCCTGCCCCCACAGACAGGAGAAGGAGGGCCGTGGCCCGACTCATTCGCATTGACTCCGAGCTCGTGCGCCGCGGGCTGGCCCGCTCACGTACCCAGGCCGCCCAGATGGTCACCGACGGGCACGTCACCCTCGACGGCGTCGTGGTCACCAAGCCCGCCCGACAGGTCGACCCCGCCCAGGCCCTGGAGATCCGCGTCCCCGACGACGGGTACGTCTCCCGCGGCGCCCACAAGCTCGCCGGGGCCCTGGACGCCCTGGGCTCCCGTGGCCTGGCGCCCACCGTGCGCGGGCGGCGCTGCCTGGACGCGGGGGCCTCCACGGGGGGCTTTACCGACGTGCTCCTGCGCCGTGGGGCCGCCCACGTGACCGCCGTGGACGTGGGCTACGGGCAGCTGGCCTGGTCCCTCCAGTGTGACCCGCGGGTCACCCAGCTGGACCGGACCAACGTGCGCACCCTCGACCCGGCCGCGGTGGCCCCCGCCCCCGCCCTGGTGGTGGGGGACCTGTCCTTTATCTCCCTGACCCTGGTCCTGGGCCCCCTGCTGCGGGCCGCCGCCCCCGACGCCGACCTGCTGCTCATGGTCAAGCCCCAGTTCGAGGTCGGCCGGGAGCGCCTGGGGCACGGGGGCGTGGTACGGGACCCCGCCCTCCACGTCGAGACCGTCCTGGTCGTCGCCGACCACGCCCACCGCCTGGGGGTGGGGATCGACGCGGTGACCGCCTCCCCCCTGCCCGGGCCCGCCGGCAACGTCGAGTACTTTGTGAACATGCACGCAGGCCAGGCAGGATCCTCCGGCGACCTCACCGGAGACGCCCTCACCCAGGAGACCCGTCGCGCCGTGGCCCAGGGGCCCGCGGGCGCCGGAGGCCGCAGGGGGCGCGTGTGAGCATCCGCCGTATCCTCCTGGTCCAGCGCGACCTCAACGACCAGCCGGTCCCGCCCCACCGGCGGGGCGCCTCCGTGGCCGGGGCCGTCGCCCAGCTGGGTGAGATCTGCCGCTCCCAGGGCGTGGAGCTGATCACCCAGGACGAGCTGGTCACCGACCTGACCCAGGGCGCCAGCATCGACTTCGTCCTGGTCCTGGGGGGTGACGGCACCATCCTGCGGGCCGCCGAGCTGGCGCGTGAGCAGGACGTCCCCCTCCTGGGGGTCAACACCGGTCACGTCGGCTTCCTGGCGGAGGCCGACCCCGAGGCCCTGGAGCAGGTGGTCGCCGAGGTCGTGGCCGGACGCTACACGGTGGAGAAGCGCATGACCCTGCGCGTGGAGGTCGAGGCCCCTGACGGCGCCGTCACCCGCGACTGGGCCCTCAACGAGACCGCGCTGGAGAAGCGTGACCGCGCACGCATGCTGGAGGTCGCTATCGGCGTGGACGGGCAGGCCGTCTCCTCCTTCGGCTGCGACGCCCTGCTCATCTCCACGCCCACCGGCTCGACCGCCTACGCCTTCAGTGCCGGCGGGCCGGTCATCTGGCCCGAGGTGGAGGCCCTGCTCCTGGTGCCGGTGGCGGCCCACGCCCTGTTCACCCGCCCCCTGGTGCTGGGTACCCACTCGACCCTGGAGGTCGTCATTAAGGACGCCGGGTTCGGCGCGGCCGAGATCTGGTGCGACGGGCGGCGCTGGCACGCGGTGCCCTCAGGATCCACCGTGCGCGTGACCCGCGCGACCCGGCCGGTGCGCCTGGCCCGGCTCAACGACGCCCCCTTCTCCCAGCGCCTGGTGCGCAAGTTCAACCTGCCCGTGTCGGGGTGGCGGGTCCCCGCCCGGGGGCCGCGCCGTGGTCAGGGGGAGAGGACAGCATGATCGAGTCCGTCCACATTGAGGACCTGGGCGTCATCCAGGAGGCGGACCTGGCGTTCGGGCCGGGGCTGACCGCCCTGACCGGGGAGACCGGCGCCGGCAAGACACTGGTCCTGACCTCCCTGGGCCTCCTGCTGGGACAGCGCTCAGAGAGCACGGTGGTGCGTCCGGGGGCCTCCCGCGCCCTGGTGGAGGGGACCTTCGTCCTGACCTCCGGGGGCCGTGCCGCCGACCGGGCCGTCCAGGCCGGTGCCGAGCTGGACGGGGACCTCCTCATCGCCTCACGCACCGTGCCCGCCCAGGGGCGCTCACGCGCCCACCTGGGAGGGCGCTCGGTGCCGTCGGCCGTCCTGGCGGAGGTGGGCTCCGGCCTCGTGTCCGTCCACGGCCAGGCCGACCAGCTGCGGCTGCGCTCCTCCGCGGCCCAGCGTGCCGCCCTGGACCAGCTGGGGGGCGCGGAGCACGCCCGGCGCTGCCGGGACTACGCCACGGCCTTCCGGGCCTGGCGGGAGGCCGCCGCCGCCCTGGCACGGTGGCAGGAGGGGGCGGCTTGGCCGGGCGGCGGAGGCCGAGCGCCTGCGTGCCTGGCTGGAGGAGCTGGAGCAGCTCGACCCCCGCCCGGGGGAGGACGCCGCCCTGGAGGCGGAGGCCGCCCGCCTGGACCACGCCGAGGACCTGCGCCGGGCCGTCAGCCGGGCACGCGGCGCCCTGAGCGCGGACGAGGCCTCCCAGACGGTCCTGGAGCCCGACGTCGTCGCCCTGGCCGCCGGTGCCGAGCGGGCCCTGGACAACCGCGGCCGGCCTGGATCCTGCCCTGGGGGACCTGGCCGCCCAGGTACGCCAGATCGGGATCCTCGCCGCCGACGCCGCCAGCGAGCTGGGCGACTACCTGGCCTCCCTGGACGCCGACCCGGTGCGCCTGTCCTGGGTCCAGGACCGCCGTAGCGCCTTAAGGAGCGCCTGCCAGCGGATCGGCGGGCCCCAGGAGCTGGAGGACGTGGACGCCCTGCTGGCCTGGGGGCGGCAGGCCAGCGCCCGCCTGGACCAGCTCGACGGCCCGCAGGACGCCGGGAGCCGGCTGGCGCGCCGACCTGACCGGGGCCCGCCAGGAGCTGGAGCAGGCCGCCGCCGACCTGACCGGGGCCCGCCAGGAGCTGGCCGAGCAGCTGGAGGCGGCCGTCACCGCCGAGCTGGAGGGCCTTCAGATGCGCGGGGCTCGCCCTGGTCGTCGAGCTCACGCCCCTGGCCGAGCCCGGGCCCACCGGCGCCGAGACGGTCGCCCTGCTGCTGGCCGCCCACCCCGGCGCCCCGGCCCTGCCCCTGGGCAAGGGGGCCTCGGGCGGTGAGCTCAGCCGGATCATGCTGGCCCTGGAGGTCGTCCTGGCCCAGAGTGAGACGGACCCTCAGGAGGCGGGGCGCGGGGGCCCGGCTCACGGCCGCACCTTCGTCTTCGACGAGGTCGACGCCGGTGTCGGCGGCCGGGCGGCCCTGGAGGTGGGGCGGCGCCTGGCCCGCCTGGCGCGCAGCCACCAGGTGGTCGTCGTCACGCACCTGGCCCAGGTCGCAGCCTGGGCCTCCACCCAGCTCGTGGTCCTCAAGGAGGTGGACGCCGCCCGGGACGGGGCGCCCACCACCTCCACCCGGGTCGTCCCGGTGACCGGGCAGGACCGGCGTGCGCGAGCTCGCCCGCATGCTCTCAGGCCACGAGGACTCCGAGGCCGCCCTGCGCCACGCCGCTGAGCTCCTGGCTGAGGCGGGCGTGGCAGAATCCCTGACGTGAGGAACCCCTTCCGCCGTCAGGAGGCGTCGACCCAGGAGCGGCCCAGTGGTGCCGTCCGGGTGGACGCGCGCACCAAGAAGCTCACCAAGAGGCTGCGTCCGGGTGAGATCGCCGTGATCGACCACACGGACCTGGACCGCGTCTCCGCGGAGGCGCTCGTGGAGTGCCAGCCCGTGGCCGTCCTCAACGCCTCGCCGTCGGTCTCCGGCCGCTACCCCAACCTGGGGCCGGGCATCCTCCTGGAGGCGGGCATCCCGCTCGTGGACGACCTCGGGCCGGACATTATGCGCCTGCGCGAGGGCCAGGAGGTCACGGTCGACGGCGCCCAGGTCATCCGCAAGGGCGAGATCCTCGCCGAGGGCGTGGCCCAGACCCGGCAGAGCGTGGACGAGGCCATGCAGG